>NZ_CP170446.1:0-15874 GCF_042473625.1 Kineococcus sp. DHX-1
TCAGGTGGAGTAGATGCGAGGAATGACTACGTTACGCTGGCGCTTCACTTCGTCCCCTCGTGCCCACTCGCTTCGCTCGCGGTCAGGGCGATCCCTGCGGGCTCGCCGGGGGTGCTGGCTCACTGCGTTCGCCAGCACAGAAAGGGCGGTGCAGCTCGGCCCGGCGCAGCGCGCCGGCGGTGCTGCACCGCACGAGATTCGCGCCTGTAGCGCGCCGGCAAGACCCGGCAAGGACCACGCACAGACGATGTCGGAAACGACGCGAAGACGGGACGAGGGAGCAGCGCATGGCGGGGGAGCGGACGCGGACGGTGGCAGTGCGATTGACGCCGGAGGAGTACGCCGGGTGGGAGGCGGCGGCGCGAGCGGCAGGGCGGGGGCGGATGGGGTCGTGGGCGCGTGATGCAGTGGCCGCCTACCTCGACGGCAGCGGGGCGGGCAAGGGCTCAGGTACTGCGAAGCGCGCGGTGACGGGGCCAGCGCTGGGGGAGCTGGACATGGAGGCGGTGACGGCGTTGGCGATGGCGTCGGCGCTGCGCGGGGAGCTGGCGCGGGTGGGCAACAACCTCAACCAGGCGGTGCGGTTGGTGCACGTGCACGGAGCGGATCCGGGCGTGGTGGAGCAGCTACAGGATGCGGTGGCGCAGGTGCGGGCGGTGGTGGGTGCGGTGCATCAAATGAGCACCTCGGCGAGCACTTCGGCGACCAGCTCGGGTGCCTCGAGCAGCACCAGAAGGCAGGCTGGAGGCGGTGCAACGCGCAACGCGCGGGCCAGCGTCAAGGCCGCCGCAGGAAGAGCGACGGCGGCGAAGCCGGTTACCGCGAACCCCTGGATTAGCGGGGACAAGGCGTGATCGCAAAGGCCACCCGCGGGTCGCAGGCGCGGGACCTGGCCGCGTACCTGCACGGGCCGGGCACGAAGGAAGAGCACGTCTACGCCGGCCGGGCCGGGGGTGCGGTCATCGGCGGCAACCTGGGCCTGGAAGGCAGCCGAGACGGCACCACCTGGGCGGCGTTGCTCAACGATGCGGCGCGGATGCGCCGCGACATCGTCGACCCGATCTGGCACACCTCCCTGCGCTGCGCACCCGGGGACCGGACGCTGACGGATGCAGAGTGGGCGGAGGCGGCCAGCCTGTTCGGGGAGACGATGGGCTTCATCGATTCACCCGGCGCGGACGTGGACGAGCAGGCGACGCAGCCGTGGGTGGTGGTCCGTCACGGCGAAGACCACGTGCACCTCGCGGTGTCCCGCGTCGGCCACGACGGGCGGGTCTGGCACGCCCGCAACGACTACCGCCAAGCGCAGGCCGCGTGCGCACTGTTGGAGCAGACCTACGGGCTGCAGGTCGCGCCGAAGACCTCCACCAAGGACACCAAGCGGGCCCCGGATCACCAGCTGAGCGCGGGGGAGTGGCGGCGCGGACAGCGCACCGGCGCCACCCCGGAGCGGGTGCAGCTGGCGGAGCGGGTGCGCGCTGCGGTCGACGCCGCCGCCGGGACCGGGCGGAACGGGTTCGAGGTCGCATTGCAGCGCGCCGACGTCGGCTACCGCGCCAACGTTGCGGGCAGTGGGCGGGTCAGTGGCTACTCCTTCACCCTGCCCGGACACGTCGACAAGGACGGGGAGGCGGTGTGGTTCCGCGCCTCCCAGCTGGACCGGGCCCTGGCGTGGTCGAAGGTCGCCCCCGTCCTCGAGACCCCGGTCGCCGCCCCGCGGGTAGAGGTGGCGAAGAAGATGCTGGAGACGACAGCTCGTCATGAGCGGCGGGTCGAGGCAGCCCAAGCTGAGGCGGTCGCGCAGCAGAGCGCGCAGCGCCTCGAGGTGCTGCCGCAGGTGATCGCGGCTCGGGTGGAGGGTGATGACCGGTGGTGGCAGCTGCGCCGTCGCGGGGGCGAGCAGGTGGAGACCGCCATCGTTGAGCGGGCCCGTCAGGACGCGCACCTTGAGGAGCTGCACCGGCTGAGCCAAGTTGCGTTCCCGTTCGCGCCGGGCCAAGGCCGTGGCGCGAGTCAGCGGCAAGCCAAGGACGCAGCAAGGGCGGCAACGCAGGCCAGGCCGAACCGCAGTGTCAGCGACCTCTCGCGTGATGGTGGGCGCGACGATGACCGCGGCCGCTGAGCCAGAGTGCCGCGCCGTCGTGCTGAGGCACGGTGCTACGCCGTGGTGTCTCGTTGAGACGCCTACTCGAGTGCATCACCGGGCACGGGAGTGAAGACGCCGTTGGTGGGTGTCGAGCACCAGTAGGTGAGCAGTGAGGTGAGTGCTGCCGTGAGCCAGGCCCCAGGCGATGGGGTGGCCCAGGACGGGGTGGCCCAGGTCGAGCAGGTGCGGCTACTGCCTCAGGACCCCCGTGACATGGTCCCCTCCGCGGTGTGCTGGGCGCTGCCCGTGCTCGCCGACGTCGCCCAGGTCCCGCGGAGAGTAATGCAGCGTCCAGCGCGGAAGTCGCTGAGCGCGGTGGTGTAGGTGCTGGCCGCCGCTGCGGACTTCGACGACCGCATCCTGCCCGATCACACCGCGGCCCTGCTCGCCGGTGAGGCCGGGGTGGGGGACCGGGTCTGGCAGAGGCGCACCGCGTGGCTGCGCACCCGCGGCTGGCTCACCCACGGCCCCGGCGGGCAGAGCGACGGCTGGCAGCTGAGCACGCTATGACCGAGCCCCACCCTCAGTCGCTGGAGCAGCAACCGCAGCGGTCCCACGCCCTGCGCCACGCCCACACTGCCGCGACCGCAACCCGGCGCACCGCACCATGGACTTCTTTGGAGGACGAGGAGCTAGCCGCATGCGTCAGCGCAGATGACCTAGAGGCGTCCGCGCTGCGCTGGTCGCGCACCTTCGCGCAGTGGAGCAACGCCGGCGACGGCCCCACCCAGCTGAGACCCTTACAGGTACAGGGTGGATTTAACGGAGTAGGGACGTCGCCTGCCTCGTAGATGTGCGTCTTGCTACTTCGAGTTGCGCGAACTTGCGTAGTACCAGGCAAAGCTTGTCCCGAGGAGAGTTACCAAGGGACCGAAGACGATTTGAATGACTTCACGAGCCTGTTCGAAGCGATTTGTCGGCAAGAGGATCGCTGCGATCACGCTGCCGATGGCGAAGAGGGCGACAAGCGCCAGAAGCAGCCACGCAAGGGTAAATCGGTGCTTGTTCAGGTCTGGGGGAGCAGTAGCCGAGATGGTCTCTGCATCGAGACCCCCTGGCAGTACGTCCTCCTGCAACTCTGCCGGCTGCAGCTCGTCCCGCGCGTCGTGCACCGGATCGTCCTCGTTACTCACTGGGTAGGTCAACGCTCAGAGAGTCAGCGCGACCGTCTTGCCGCACGTAGGGCAGCGCTTGCTCAGGGTCAGGCTCTTCTCGATCACAGAGTCGAGACCCTTGACCACTTCGAGCGGGTCTTCGAGCACCTCGATCACCTCGATCGGCCCCATGTTGTCCCCCTCCGTAGCGCGCTGAGTGCTCAGCGTGCCATGGCTCGCGGAGTCGGAGGCGCTGTCCACGTAAGTCATCTAGTTGTCGACCTCTCGTTAGAGGGGCACACCCCCTTGCTTACGGGCTCTTGGGGCCGACCCTAGCACCACCATCCACACACAGCACGCATCCAGTACGTAACTGATACGTAGATGTGATGCACCAGATGCGTCATCCCAGTGGTATCAGCACGTTAAATCGGTGTACTGTCGCTACATGGAGACCTCAGGTAGTCGTACGGTCACCCGATGTAGTCACTAGCACCTAGCAGTCACCCCAGCCCGCCTCGCCCTCGCCAGGACGATGCCAGCTTGACGACGCAGCGAACCGTCGCACCCAACCCAGGAAGACACCACTAGCCGCAGGACAAGCCCCTTGCCGGGGGAGCGGGCCTGCGCACTGCCTTGGAGGCAAATTTTTATGTCCGCAACCGACCTCCGAACCAAGGGATCCAAAACCCCCACTCCGAGCGTTGTCCGCCTCTCGATTAACTTGGCACCAGATGTTGCCGGCGTGCTTAAGCGCTGGACTTCTGAGAAGAGTATTTCCATCACAGAAGGTATCCGCCGAGCTATCGCCGTCTGGAACTTTCTTGAGCTGGAGCGAAGCCGAGGCAACCGGATTGCAATCATTGAGGGCCACGGCGATGGAGAGCGGATTCGGGAAGTCATGCTTGTTGACTGACCATGCGAGAGGCCTGGTGCCGTCACTACGGTTGCAGTGCAGGTGATCTCAGGGCTGGAAGAACAAGCAATCACTTTCCCAAGAAGGCGTCTCCTCGATGGCCGCAGCGGCTTACGACTCGGAGAGTGCCTGGACAGTGGACACGCCAGGTTGTACCACCCCTAGCAGTCAACGCTTCATCTTTAATTAAAGCATTTGCGATGGATTGCCAGGTGCAACCCGCGTCTCGCTGCTCCACTACGCGCTGAGAAATCTTGATCGGAAGAGACTGAGGACGGCCTAGTCGGACCCCGGCAGCCTTCTTTGCGGCTAGGGCGTCCTCAGTGCGGTAATCGATCAATCGAGGCTCGTAGTGGGCCATTGAAGCAACGACGTGCGCCTGCAGCTCACTTGCAGGCGCAGTGGTGTCCACACCCAAGTTCAGACAAACCAGCGCCTATCCACGACGCTGGGAACGATCTAGCAGGCCGGTGAAGTCGTGAACTGACCTTGAGAAGTGGTCCAGATCTAGCGGGTCGGTCTAGGCGGTGCCCGGACCGACCCGCCAGAGCTAGCACCTCACTGGGCGCGGGTGCGCACCTGCTTGCCCCGCCCGGAGGTGGGGTTCTCGAGGGCCTCGGCTGCGGCGTAGCCGTACTCCTTGACCCCACCGACCGAGAAGGTGCCCTTCTCCCGGTTGGGCTTCCCGGTGATGCCTTCCCAGGGGTAGAAATCCTCGTTGCTCACGATCACACGGCGCGACCAGTTGACGTCAGCGATGGCAGCCCGCAGCTCGAACAGTGACCAGTGGGGTTCAGACCGCAGCAGGGAATCGGACAGGGTGTGGTTGGCCAGGACTCCCAGAGCGAAGAGCACGGTGGGGCTGCTGGTGACCGCGGTGGTTCGCGCCTCCCCCTCCAAGGTGGGGCGGATGGAATCGATGATGATCGTCCACGCCGCAGTGACGTCATCTTCAAGCTGATGCGTGTCAGCGTTCAGCGGCAGCTCGAGCGTCTTGGTGCCGAGCTGGGCTGCGCCGCGACCCACGATCGTGGCGGCGATCGCCTGCCGCCAAGCCGAGAGGGTGACGTTCTCATCGCTGTTCTTGGCGACCTGGCGGCCGTGGCCCAGGACCAGGCCCACCTTGTTGGCGACCTGCCGAGCGATCTGCGTGACGGGGTCGCGGGTGTCGCGCTGCAGCGCCATGCCCTGGGTCATCTTCACGCCCAGCAGGTTGCGGTCGGCCAGCTGCTGACGCGCCCAGTCGCGATCGCGGTTGTGGTGGATGACCACCGGGACCTGGTACTCGGCGAGCTCGGGGAAGGGGGTCGCCTCGTAATTCTTGAACAGGGCCATCAGCTGCGTGTCGCCGTCCAGGGCGATGAGCTTGGTGCGGAACGGCAGGTAGGCGTAGCCGGTCTCGCAAGGCAACTGGTTCTCGACCCAGGCGTCGATGGCGGGCATGGAGCCGTTCAGCTCTCCCTTGATGGTCCGCAGGATGTAGGCGGCGTATGAGGTCACGTTGTCCCGCTTGGCCTTTGTGGCTTTGGCGAGACGCTGGATGACCTCACGATCGGCTGCGGCTTCCTGCACCTCGAGCGGCTGCATGGGCAGCTGCTTGGCGTTCTCAGCTACCAGGGGGTTGAGGAACAGCTGAACCACCTGCGCCACCGGCATGTGGGTCAGGAAGCGGTGCTCGTCCAACGCGGAGCCGGCCAGCGGCTGACCCTTGGCGAGCAGGGCGGGGTTGATCTCGGACACATCGTCTCCAGGTGAGAGATGGCCAGACCGGGGTACTCTGGAGCCGTCACAGCGTCCATGGGTACGGCCTAGCCGTGTGGATGGATTAGGGGTGTCGACCTGCCAGGGTCGGCACCCCTCCTTGCGTTTGAGACTGTACTACCTATACCTCGAGGCTGTCCATTTTCATCTCGAGGTGGGTCTAAGAGATGTCTTCGCTACCTCGAGGTCCAACGTGATCTTCCGAAGCCCCGTGAATGGGGCCTCTAGGTTGGCCGCTGCCCTCAGTCTCGGACATGTGTGGCCGTAACCCTTTGTGCAAGTAGGGTTTACGCCTTCTGGAGGTCGCGGATCTGCTCGCGCAGCTCCTGCAGTTTCTTACCGGAAGGCTTGTGGGTCCACTGCCCCCAGCCGTTGATGTTGCTGCCCGTACAGAAGGCGAGGGCAGGAGAGACGGCCGTGAAGGTCTTCTCGCCCACGCTGATGCGTCCCGTGGCGGTGATCTTCCCGCGGTGGGTGATGCCCTTGCGGGTCTGTACGTGTAGCAGCTCATCGCCGGCCTGGACCAGGCCGTGCTCGATGTAGGGCAGTAGGTCGCCGGGGCTTTCGAAGGGCGCCTGATCCGGTGCAGCCGCGGGTGCTGCATTGCCGGTACCGGTGCTGACGTCGATTGGGGTGGGTGTCGTGCCGTGCGGCGGCCACAGCAGACGGCGCAGGACGTCGTTCTCGGTGTCGGTGAACGGTCGTGCGTGCTGCTGCAGGTACCCGTAGACCTCGCTGTCGACCTTGATGGCGTGCATGCCTGTCTCCCTCGCCTCGGTGCTCTAATCTCCTGTACTTAGAGTCTAGGAGATTAGGAGCAAGAGGTCAAGGGGGATTGTTGCCTGTGCGCTGCTCTGAGCTAGGTGCCGTCATCGATGTCAGTCCCGGCGTAGGTGCTGGCGGCCGAGGTCGGGCCTTGCGCTCACTGCTCTGGTCGTCCAGCGGCTTTTGAGCGGGCCATGGGCGACACCGTAATGACCGTTCTGTTGTTAGCTGGTCGGCAGTAATCGACCCTTTAGTGCCGATGGCAGTGCCAGGCTGGGGTCTGTGAGCCCCGTTTCCCCGCCCGAGAGCCTCCGGGCCACCTCTCGGGTCACCCCCCAGGCCGCCCCTCGGGTGCTGGCCTACCTACGCGTCTCCACCGCGGAGCAGGCCGACTCCGGTGCCGGCCTGGACGCCCAGCGCGCTGCACTGCAGGCCGAGGCCGACCGGCGTGGCTGGGCCCTGGAATACGTCGAAGACGCCGGCTACTCCGCCAAGGACCTCAACCGCCCCGCCCTGACCGGCGCACTGGCGCGGCTGAACGCCCGCGGGGCCGACGTGCTGCTGGTGGCGAAGCTGGACCGCCTCTCCCGCTCCGTCCACGACTTCTCCGGACTGGTCAAGGAAGCCACCCGACGCGGCTGGTCGGTGGTCTGCCTGGACGTCGGCGTGGACACCTCCACCCCCAACGGCAAGTTCATGGCCACCATCACCGCCGGCATCGCCGAACTCGAGCGGGAGCTGATCGGCCAGCGCACCCGCGACGCCCTGGCGGCGAGGAAGGCCGCCGGGGTTCGCCTTGGCCGACCCCCGGTCCTACCTTTGCAAGTGGTGCGCCGCATCGTCGAAGAGCGCGACGCCGGCCGCTCCTGGCAGACCATCGCCGATAGTCTGACCGCCGACGGGGTGCCCACCGCCCGCGGCGGTCCCACGTGGACCTTCTCCTCCGCCCGGGCCGTCTACCGCTCCCAGGCTGCCGCCCCGCTGCGTAAGCAGCTGGAGATCAACGCTTGAGCCTGATCTCTTGCAGGCTATGAGCGTCGCACCCATTGGGTGCGTGCGGACAGGGGTTCAGTTGTCGGTGAGCTGGTCGGATCACCTGCATCTGTCAGAGTTGACGGGCTATGGTCCGTTAAGCCGGAAGGAGGGCGACGCCGTGTCATGGGACCCAATGCTCGACCTGGTAGGTGACCGTACCCTTCTCAAGGTCTCAGCGACCGATGTGTCCGACGACTGCGCCTGCGGACGGCGGATGGCTCTGAAGACCCGTCCCAAAGTCAAGGCGGCGTCATGGCTCCGGACCTACTCCAACGATATGCCCTTCGTCCTTCAGGATGTTCACGAGCTGGTCGCAGAGGCGCATCAGGCCAACGGGATTGAGACCTACACGGCCCTTCATGCATGGCTGCTTCAACGTCTTGATGCTCGAAACTCTCCGCGGTTGCTTCGTCCGTATATTGAGACTGCAGTGGAGAACGTCCTCGATGTTCACGCCTCCATTGAGGCGGAACTTGGGCCGCTAAGGCTGCTCGCCACGAACCCAGTTGTAGGACCCCCAACCCGGCAGCTGACCGTGTGGGGGCCGCTGTATACGACGGACGAGGGGGTTCGGGAAGTGCGACGCGTCCGCGTCGGTTCCGCCCATGACATTCCGTCTGCTGCGGACTTGGCTTGGACAGCGACCGCCGCCTACCTCGCAGCGAAGTTTAAGGGTTCCCCAGCAGCGCACCGGGTTCGTGTTGTCGAGGTGGGCGCCGGGAACGGAAGTCGGGCGGTCGTCTTTGATGATACTCCGGACGCGGCTGTTGCCTTGTTCGCCGCCGGGGCCCAAGACCGGGCTAGAACACTGGTCGAGCAGGACCACGTGGTTTCCTGCCGATCATGTGGCGACTGCAAGGCTACGGGCGTGTGTGACGCGCCGGTTCAGGTACGCGGGATGCTCGGGCAGGAAGAACCGGGTGTAGCGTCGCGGTCCATCTCGCCAACCGCACTGGAAAAGTACGATCGGTGCCCGGCTCAGTGGCTGCTGGATGCTGAGATGCACCTGCCGAAAGAGCAGGGCATGGGTAAGGCAATCACTCGGGGCAATGCGGTGCACCGCTGGCTTGAGACCGCCCATGGACGCGGTAAAGCTTGTTGTAACGAGGACCTGCCCAATCCTGCAGATGGCCACGGGCTTGGACTCGCGGACGGCGTCCTTACCCCTGAGGACTACGTGGCAGCCCACCCTTATCTACTTGGTCATGTTGACGTCTGTCCGTTTCGGGGGAACGAAGCCACTCTAATTTCAGTTGAAGAGACAATTTACGGATGGGACGCCTCTGCGCAAGTTGTCCCGGTGGCCAAGCCTGACCTACTGTATCGGCTCGATGATCGAATTGTTATTCGTGAGACCAAGAGCATGCAGTCCCTGCCTATCAATGGGGACGATGCGTACAGTCGGCACCTGCAGGTCCCGTTCATGCTCGCATTGCTCGACGCAGGGCTTGTGGATTTTCATGGCGCATCGGCGGGCACAGTCGAGTTGGAGGTCTTGAGCTCACATGGTCCTGAGGTGTGGGCTTGGAGTACTGATGGCTTGGACGAGATGGTTGGCGCCCGGGCCGATGTGCGTCGTGTTGTCGATGACTGGCACACGGACACAACGTTTGCTGCCGTTCCTGGCCCGTACTGCGTGTGGTGTCCCGTCCGGAAGTGGTGTCCCGACCGAGACGCCCACGAAATTATCTTCAGCGCCCAGTCTGGAGCCGCGCCTGACGGCTGGACTGACGACGAGGATGAGCCGCCGTTCTGAGCTTGCCATCCTGAACTTTGCATAGAAAGACCAACGAGATGTCTATGCCGGCTCATCCCACCCCAGGGCTTATGCCGAAGCGCAAGGCCGTCATTCCGCCATCCCCTGACCCATCAGCAACGCCGCTGCCGACCGTTCAATACGCCGTTGACTCTACAATCCCCCGCAGTGGCGATCCGCAGGTGGTCGTCTGGCCCGACACCGGCGTCCTGCTAAGCCTTCATGCTTCGCCGAACCCCCCCGACTCACATGACGACTGCGACATGCCCGCCCGGTTCCGGAACCATTACCGCAAGCGCACCAGGCTCGCCGAGCGCGTAACGAAAGAAATCCGCACCTTGTCACACAGGGAGAAGAAAACGGATCAAGATTTTTTGGTTAGCACTGCCGCCAGTATCGCTTACGACCGGCTCCTGCTGGGAGACAACAAGCTTCTGCCCATTAAGCTTACGGACGACGACGGAGATAAAGTTGAAGAGGTCGTAGCTCAGCTCCGCGCGCTGCCGAACGCGGACCAGTCCGTCGGTAAGCACTATGGGGAGGCCGAAATTATTGTGCTTGCTGAAAAGGCCGCCACTCAAGGGCGCCGACAGATGATCCTCGCTAACGACGCTGGCGCAAGCGTCGTCGCGGAGTTACACGGAATCTCAAGCCGACATGCCGCTGACGTTATTGCTGAGTTCTCATGCTCTGACCCGGCGCTTGATGCTGGCACGTGCCTCCGCAGGTTCCTCCTAGGGAACCAGGTCTCTAGCGTGCCGCGTCGCTGCGCACCATCGGACGCGGCAGCTTTCACATGTGCTAAAGACGGATCAAGCTGCTCGCTGTGCCCATGATTGGGCCGACAGGCTAAGAATGGGGCTGCCAGCCAGCAGCAGCGAGCTCTCGTTCAGCAGTCTCCACGTCAGCACGCATCAGGTCAGCGACGAGGTCTGCGCGGATCCAGCCGTGACCGTACGCCTGCGCCGCTCGCGCGACGAGCATCGGTGATCCCGACTCCACATGCTCCGACTCGCTGAACTCCCGCCACCAGTCCACCAGACCGGCGGTCGACATTAGGTCCTCAATGCGAGCAAAGCGGACGGGGTCGAGTTCTTCGGACGGTACTCGGCCGTCCTCTTGCAAAGCAATCACCGTCGCGTCTCGAGATACGCCGAAGCCTGCCATCAGCGACGCCGCGACTGGCTGCCAGCGTCGTAGACCCGTTGGGGCCTCACGAACCGCCCTCTTTACCGCCCGAGTTGGAAGCAAGAGGTGACGGGCGAAAGCTTCCGCCCTGTACTCTGGCAACGCTACAGGGTCCTCGGCCCTGTCGATTATTACTTGGTCCTTGTCGTCGTACAACGCATGGCAGAGCTCATGCGCGAGCGTGTACCGCTGCTTTGACCATACGTCTGCCGAAGAGACCAAAACAACTCTGTTCGCGTCTCCTGAGCGTAAATCACGTACATTCAATCCGTGAACGTTGGTCGGCAATGGCAAAGAAGCCACCGGAATTCCGAAACTTTCCACCATTTCGACCATGTCCACGATTGGCTCGTAATCGCCGAGGCCTAGTATCGCTCGGACGCGGTCAGCTGTAACCATCCCGGCTTTCTTGCCGAACGGGTCGTGCGACAACTTCACGCGTGCCAACTGCTCTCGCAGTGGTGCAACAGCGACGCCAAGCCAGCTGTCGATCAACGCCCGATAATCTAGTAGTCGGTTCGCGTAGGCAAGTGGGCCGCTTAGCGCGTCTGAGCCCTTCACCCGGCCCAGCCGGAGACTTACGCCGAGGTGGCCGCTGGTCGGCAGCTTGCCGGTGAGGACCGCAACAGGCACCTCAAGCACTTCGGCAGCCCCGAGTAGCTCACTGACCGAAGGCTCATAGCTTCCGTCGAGCACTTGCTCAACTGTCACGTCCTCCGGTAGCAGCATAGCTGCCGAAAGCTGTTCGGCGGCCACGTTTGACAACGTTAGTAGCTCGGCCATCCGGGCGCCCGGTGTCGAAGGCGAGCCAGCTAGCTGCGCGGGCACGATCGTCTCCTCCCATAGGCAGGTCAGTGTGACGCGAAGGTGTCGAGGGCTCCTACGGACATGATTGTCCGTAGGTACTAGCAAGCACCGTACGAGCAGGGTCCGACATGACGGTGAGCGGCCCGGCGCCAGCCAACCACAGACGTCAGTGCGACCGCAGCGACTCTAAGCGCCGTGCTCCTCGTCCGTTTGTGATCTTGAAGGGCTCGCTATGTCTATGGTCGTGCTTGCATGTTTACATGTTTACATGTATGTATGCCTACTCCACACATAAGGGTTCATGGACGTATTAGCCCCCATGACGTTCTAGGTACTCGCGCAGAGCGGCGGCAGCAACGTCCTGCAAGGAGATGTCCTGTTCGGCGGCATGGCGCTTGACGCGGCGGCGCAGCGCAGGGTCCATCCGTACGCTGAACATGGCCAATGATGGTGCTGGTGGCTCCGCAGCCATTGCTAGCGTCTCAGGTGTGAGCTGGGCTGCTGGAGCTACCAGCGGTAGGGCGGCAGGTTCGGCAACCTGCTCTGCCGACGGCGCAACGGGGTGAACACGTCCTGGTGCCTTGCTCAACGCAATCTTTGGAGCGGGCTTGGCCATCAGAATGCCTCCTCGCTCTGCAGTGCGATCACGCGCTCGGCTAGAGCGTCATAGACGTCGATGACGGGCTTACCGTCTGCGCCGTAGTCCGCGACCGACGCTGCAGCACCCATGGCGGCCGCCACAACGGCGCGGGCTGGCACGTATGGCTCCCACACGGCGGCGCCGTAGACCTCGGCCACCTCGGAGACACGCAATGCGGACTCTATGGTCCGGTTCTGGTGGTTGACGACGATCCCGGCTAGCTGCAGGCCGCGGTTGTAGTGCTCCGCCACCACGTCGCGGGTGCGCAGCACGTTCTCCACTCCGCGCAGGCTTGCAGCGAAGGGTTCGGTAACCACGACGACGTGGGTGGCTGCAACGAAGCCGAGGACGACGAGCCGGCCGATGGAGGGTGGGCAGTCGATCAGCACCACGTCGTAGCCGCTGAGACCGTCTAGGGCCTTGGCCAAGCGGAACTCGCTGCCAGGAGACAGGTCGGTCTCACGCTCAGCGAGGTCCAGGGTTGAGCCAATCACATCGATGCCGCTCCCCCAGCCTGCGTGCTGGATGGCCTCGGTGGCGATGCCCTTGCTGTCGGCATAGATCACGTCGTTGACGTTGCGCACGTCATCCAGTGGGTCTAGCCCCAGCCACTGCGTTAGGTCTGCTTGCGGGTCCAGGTCGATGCAGAGCACCCGCAGCCCGCGCCGGTCTAGGGCGGCAGCGATGCCAACGACGGTGGAAGTCTTTCCCACGCCGCCCTTCTGGTTGGTGAACGCTACAGTCAACATGCAGGCATGTATACATGAATACGTTCTTGCATGCTGGCAGGCGCGCTGAGCAAGTGCAAACGCCCGACTGAGCTGCCTGGCTTCCCCTCCAGGCACCCGGTCGGGCGTACGACCTACCTTGCCAGCGACCTCGTCTCGATGGCTACGGCCTCGTGGAGCGGCGTCGCCGTTCAGCTAGGAAGTCCACCAAGACGTCGGGCTGCAGGTAACCCAGAGGTCTTTCGTCCACTCCAGAACGTCCCAGCAGGATGACGGTTGCGCCCGCCATGGCCAGACCGCGCTGCATGTCCTCAGGCAGCAGGTCATCCTCCGCCAAGCGCAGAGCACGACGCCGGGTCGGCTCGTCCGCATCGGCCCACCACGAAGCCACCGCGTCGCGCTGGTTTACGCTGACAGCGGCTGCTTGTCCGCAGTCTCCGTGAGCTTCTTCGCCTCGTGCAGCAACCGGCCCACCGTGCCGATCGGCACGTCCATCTCTGCGGCGATCTCACGGTGCTTCAACCCTTGAGCGCGTAGCTCGACGGCACGGTCACGGCGTGCTTTAGCCCGAGCCAGGTACTCATCACGCGGCTCAGCAACGATGTCGCGGATCGTGCGAGGAGCGAGGCCGAACTTGGCGGCCGCCTCACGTGCGGTCATCGTCCGTCGGCGACGATCTGCAGCAGGCACCGTCACACCACCTCTCGGATCGCATCGCGCAGAGCCTGACGCTTCGAGTGTGCCTTGGCGATGTTCTGGCGTCGCGCTTCGAGCTGTGCCGGTGTGTTGGCGCGTCCGCCGCGGCTGCGTCCGTCCTGCACTGCGGGGCTGCTGAGGCGGTTGGTCGTGGCCGCGCCCTTGGCGCGGGCCTCAGCCGCGCTGGGCTGGGCGGCGCGTATACGTCCACGGGCGGTCTGGATGACGACCAGACCCTCACGGGAGAGACGACGCCAGACCCAGCGGGCCACCGACTGCGCGGTCGCGGCGACCTCGGCCTGGGGAAGGGGCACGGTGAACTCAACGTTGATGCCCCCCGCGATGGCGAGAACGGTCTCCTCCCACTCCTGGCGGTCGCTGTAGCGGTAGCGGGCCCGGTAGGCCCACTGACGCAGCCCATCGAAGAGGTGGACGTTGCGACCCAGCCCGGTGCTCTCCGCGGCCCGCTTAGGCAGGGTGCGCGGCAGCAGGTCGCCCAGGCCGGTGGCAAGGTCGCGCAGCTCGTAGGGCTCTGCGCGTCCCCAGGTGGGGTACCAGCCCTCGTGGGTGGGGTTCTTGGTCAGCAGCCCTGCGTAGCCGGCGTCGCCGTCGAGGGCTCGGCGTAGGCCTTCCTGGACGCGGGCGGCGAAGGCGAGGGGCTCAGGGCGCCCAGCGTCGGTGCGGCAGACGGGGGAGGAGAGCACCCAGCCGACGTGCCCGCGCCCGGAGATGCCTTCGGCGACCCAAGACGGTTCGGGGTGGTGGCGGGGGAGGCCGACGGCGCGCATGAGGGTGTCGTGGTGGTCGACGTCGACGACGAGCATGGACAGCAGGGCGCGGGGGGAGTGCTCGAGGTAGCGGCGCCCCAGGGCGCTGTCGCGGCTCTGGCGCCAGCAGCCCAGCGCCAGGTCGTCGGTGGCCAGGGGACGACGCGGGGACCACGACTGCGTCCACGTCTCCGCGCTCATCGACCCGCCGGTGGGGCCGGTCAGGGGGCCGCTCAGCGGCGCAGCCACCGGCCTCGCCGTGGCTCCTGGGATGGTGACCAGGGTGGCTCCAGTGGCACGCACGGGCGCGCCGGTGGGCGCTCCTGCGGCGGTGGCCTTCCCTGGCATGGCGCTCACCGTGGCAGCAAGATCGCTGACAGCGACCAGGACACGCCGACGCGCTCTCGACTTTCTTCGGGTAGGCGGACCCGGAGTCGCTAGCCAAATCAGGTAGTTCGGCTCTCCCAGCGCTCTACGCCCGTCTCTTCGCGTCTGCTGCCGTCTCCCTGGTGCCCGCAGCTACAGCAGACGTTCCCTCGCCATCACCCTGCCGCCGACCTAGTCCCAGACAGATGACCCGCTACCGGTGCCCGCACGGTGTGGCTCTCTGGCGTGCCCCTACGCCAGCCACCTACTGACCAGCTCCGGTCTCACACGTCTTCGCCAAGCTGTACATCAGGTGCTCAACCCGTGCTTCTACGGACCTTCCTCGAGGTAGCCCCGCAGACAGGGGAAGCCACCCCATCGCCTGACGCGCTCGTAGTGCAAGAGGTGTGTCCGATATGCAGCTCGCAGAGCGCGGGGCGCAGGCGTGGGTGGTCTCGCCAGGTCGGACTTTCCCGCTACGGGTGAGAGGCGTCGGTGACGGCGACCAGGACGGCAGTGCGCTGTGCTTCATGCACGCTGAAGACCGGGTGACGGTGCGCGGCGGCGGGCACCGTCCGCTGCCGTTGAGTGCGGTGGCTATTCGGCGACGACGGACCGGCGGTCGCGCTCGGCGAGGACGTCGTCCCAGTCCATCCCGCAGGCGGCGGCGATGGCGCGCAGGTTGTCCAGGGCCGCGGCGTGCAGACCCGCGGCGAGGCCGGCGGTGGCTTCGCCGCTGGAGCTCTCCGCGGCGGTGAGCAGCTGGTCGAGGTTGCTGCTCAAAGCGGTGAAGCTGTCAGTCACGGGGGCCGGCGGCTGGGAGTGCTCTGTACCGGTGGTGCCGGCGTTGGTGCTGGTCGTGTCGGTCATGGCAACAGGGTGGTGGCTGCGTGCGGTGCACGCGCGGGCGCCGCTGGCGCGCCGCCCGCCTGGACAGCCCTAAAGGGGCTGCACCGTCGCGCTGGGCGCGACGGGAAGGACTCGCCCCGGCGCACCGCCGCGGTGTGTTCGCCGGCGGTGCTCGTGTCGGTGGTGTCCGGTCGCTGGGGCGCCGTCGCGCTGGGCGCGACGAGCGGCCCTGACGCGCCCGACCACCACCTTGAGGCAGCACCCGGGTGGGTGCGCGTGCGGCGCTGGGCGCCGCACGTTCTGCAGCCCTGCGGGTTCTTCCGTCGCGCGGGCGCGACGGAAGAACCCGCGCTAGTAGAC